>WLWX01000002.1 GCA_012103375.1 Paracoccaceae bacterium | reverse complement strand
ATCAGCGAGGACCCGGCTTGGTTTGAATGCCGTTTTTGCGATCACCACGCTGCCTGTCATGAGGGTGGCGGGGCCGCTGTGACCTGCCGTTCCTGTCTGCATTCGACGCCTGTCGATGGCGGATGGCACTGCGCGCGCCATGACAGAATGCTGGCGCCTTCTGAGCAGCGGGCCGCCTGCGGCAAACATCTTTTCATCCCCGATCTCGTGCCGGGTGAGGTCATCGATTCGGGAGACGACATTGTCACTTACCGTATGAACGATGGCACCTCCTGGTCAAATGACGCCCGCAATACGGAGGCCGCGCCATGCTGACCCTGCGCCCATACCAAGATACTGCGATCTCTTCGATCTACGACTATTTCCAGACCAACAAGGGTAACCCTCTGGTTGTCATTCCAACAGCCGGCGGCAAGTCGCTCGTCATGGCGTCCTTTATCGAAGGGGTGCTCAAGGCGTGGCCGGATCAGCGCATCCTGATCGTGACCCATGTGCGCGAGTTGATCGCCCAAAACCATGCCGAGATGATCGGGCTTTGGCCTGAGGCACCGGCAGGCATCTATTCGGCGGGCTTGGGGAAACGTGAGGCGCAGGCCCGCGTCTTGTTTGCTGGCATCCAATCAATCCATCGCCGCGCCCATGAGATCGGCCACACCGATCTGGTGTTGATTGATGAGGCCCATCTGATCCCGGGCAATGCCAGCACGATGTATCGGCGCTTTCTGGACGCTCTGCAGGCGATCAATCCTGCGCTGAAGGTGATTGGCCTCACCGCCACACCGTTTCGCACTGGCAGCGGCATGCTGCATGAGGGCAAGGACGCACTCTTCACAGACATTGCCTATGAAGCGCCGGTACGTGATCTCATTGATGCCGGCTATCTCAGCCCACTGGTGTCGAAACAGCCCAATACGCGGCTCGACGTCTCAAAGGTCGGCACACGTGCGGGCGACTTCATTGCCCGCGATCTGGCAGCCGCGGTCGATCAGGAAGCGACGACGCGGGCGGCCGTTGCCGAGATCATCACCCATGGAAAAGACCGCAAATCCTGGCTTGCTTTTTGCTCGGGCGTCGAGCACGCGCGCCATGTGGCTGAGGAGTTTGAGCGTCAAGGCATCACCTGCCGCACAATCTTCGGCGATACACCAAAGGACGAACGCGATGCCATCATCGCGGCCTTCAAGCGCGGTGAAATCCGCGCGCTGGCCTCAATGGGCGTGCTGACGACCGGGTTCAACGCGCCTGGCGTCGATCTTATCGCGTTGCTGCGTCCCACCAAATCCGCAGGGCTTTATGTCCAAATGGTCGGTCGCGGCACGCGGCTGGCTCCGGGCAAGGAAAACTGCCTGGTGCTCGACTTTGCGGGCAATGTGCGCCGCCACGGACCAATTGATCTTGTTCGCCCCAAACGCCCGGGCGATGGCGGGGGTGGGGATGCTCCCACAAAAGTCTGCCCCGAGTGCGACAGCATCATCGCGCTCTCGGCGACGGAATGCCCTGATTGTGGCTATGTCTTTCCAGCATGTGAGGTGAAGATCGCCCCCACAGCGGCCACGCTCCCGGTTCTGTCGCCGAAAGTTGAATGGCTGCCGGTCCATGGTGTGTCTTACAGCCGTCATGACAAACGCGGCGGGCTGCCCTCACTGAAGGTCACCTATAACTGCGGGCTGAAGTCCTACAACGAATGGGTCTGTGTCGAGCATCAGGGCTATGCGCGCCAGAAGGCGCTCGAGTGGTGGCGCAAGCGCGCGCCGGGCTACCCGATGCCGCGCACTGTCGACGATGCCATTGCGCAGGCGGGGCAACTGGCCCGGCCAACCGCGATCTCGGTGCGCCCGTCTGGCCGCTTTTTTGAAATCTCCGGCTACAGGTTTGATCCATGCGCCACATCAACTCCGGCATCTGCGCCGTCTGCCACCGGGAACCTCGCGGGTTTGGTTTGTTCAACCCGATATTCAAAGTCTCGGACAAGCGGCGGGACCAAAGCCGTAAACGCCTCTGTTCTCGCACCTGCCAGGACATCTGTCAGAGGAGGACAGGTATGATCGATCCCACCCCAAATGAAATGCAGGCCATGAGCGTTGGCGGCCAACATGGTGGCGAATACCTCGAGAGCATCGGCAAGTCGGACCTCTCCACGCTGACTGAGACCGAGTGGGATCGCTTCCTTGATGCGGTCATCACCGGATATTGTGACCAACTGCGTGCGCTGTCGGGCCAAGACCGAACACGGCTCGACGCCATGACCCCGGAGGTGCCGTTCTGATGGCTGAGACATCGTATATGGCGCGGTTTGGCGCGCGGCTGGTCACCAATGGCTATGGCATCCTGCCAATCGGCCCAGGCACCAAAAAGCCCGGCCAGTTCAAGCGGGGCGCTTGGGCGGACTACCCCGAGTGGAACCGGCATACCGAACGCCCGACCACGGAGGTAGAGGTGACGACATGGGCGGCGTGGCCCGAGTGTGGCATCGGGCTTGTCGGCGGCGCGGTTGCGGCTGTCGATATAGACGTCGTTGAGGATGCGGAACTGGCGCTCCGGATCGAGCAACTGGCGCGTGAACGGCTGGGGGATACGCCCGCTTTGCGCATCGGCAAGGCGCCTAAACGGATGCTGATTTATCGCACAGCGACCCCTTTCCGGGGCATCAAACATCATCCGCTGGAGGTGCTTTGCTTCGGCCAGCAGTTCGTGGCCTACGCCAACCACCCGGACACGGGCGCGCCCTATGCCTGGCCAGAGGAAGGATTGGCTGATCTCGATATCATGGAGCTGCCTGAAATCACCGCAGAGATGGCACGCGCCTTTCTCGATGAGGCCTATGCGCTGTTGCCCGAGGACTTGCGTCAACGTGGCCTCGCGACAGGATCAACAGGCACGGAGCACCTGCAGGCCCACAGCCAAATGGGGACATTGCCGGCCATTGAGGCTGCGCTGAAATGGCTGCCAAATGCAGAGTTGGATTATGACAGCTGGGTGCGGATTGGCATGGCGCTGAAGGGAGCGCTTGGTGACGCCGGGGGCGATATCTTTGCCGGCTGGTCAGCGCAGGCGGCCAAGGATGTGCCTGCGGTGACCGCTAAGGCCTGGGCCAGTTTCAAACCGGACCGGATTGGCGCGGGCACGATCTATCACCTGGCCATGGAGCGCGGCTGGCAGCCGGGAGGCGATCTGCGCCTTGATGGGGCCACTGTTTCCAGCGGCGGGGCTGCTGTCCAAGCTCGGAGAGCAGTCCGAGGGTGATGAAGAACCAACGGCTACCTCGCCATCCACGCTCGTCATACCGGATGGATTAGTTGGTGATCTGACCGATTACATGCTGTCGACGGCCCGGCGTCCTCAGCCGTTGTTATCGCTTGGCGCTAGCCTCTGCGCGATTGGTGCGCTCATGGGGCGGCAGTATCGCACCGAGAGCAACCTGCGCTCGAACCTGTATGTCGTGGGCATTGCGGATAGCGGATCAGGCAAAAACCACGCCCGCGAAATCATCAACGAGGTCTTTTTTGAGGCTGGTCTCGCCCATCATCTCGGGGGCAACAAGATCGCCTCCGGCGCGGGGCTTTTGACCGCGCTGCATCGCCAGCCTGCGATCCTCTTCCAGATCGATGAGTTTGGCATGTTCCTGGCAGCGGCGGCCGACCGGCGGCGCAGTCCGCGCCATATCACTGAAATCCTCGACAACATGACCGAGCTATACACGGCGGCGGGCGGGGTATTCCTCGGTGCGGAATATGCGGAAATAGCAAACGTGATTGATGGCTCAAACGAGGGCGGGGGGATATCGTACAACCCTGTCTTTGCGTCTCTTGGCCGGAAGACGCCTTGAACTTCTGGGGCGCGCTGCAGGGGCAACTGTGGTCGATGGATCGCTTGCGCGTTTTCTGACCTGCCAGGACGAGGATTACCGGACGAAGAAAATCGACGTTGGCATCCGCCAGGCACCGCCAGCGCTGATCCACGGAATGCAAGGGAGTGGGACGCTGGGGGTGGGCCACCAGAAGGCAACTAATTGCGGGCAAACGGCTGATCAGAATACGACAGAAATCAAATCCGATTCATCGTCCAGACCGAGGAGGCCCGTGCGCGTTTCAAAGCGCTGAGCGCCGAATTGACGGGGGAGTTGCGGGCGGCAGCCGGGACGGCTTTCACGGCGATCCTGGCGCGCATTGGGGAGAACGCATTGAAGCTTGCATTGATCGTCGCGGTCGGGCGCGATCCGACAAACCCTGGGATCGACCTCTCGGCCGCAGATTGGGCCATTGATTTTGTGCGCCATTATGCGCGGCGAACCATGGAGGCTGTTGAGCGCCATGTCGCGGACACCGAGACAGAAGCGCATTTGAAGCGGTTGAAGGAGATCATCCGGGCGGCAGGAGCGAAAGGCATCGCCAAATCCGAAATCACGCGCGCCTCACAATGGCTCAAGTCGCGTGACCGTGATGAGAACCTGCTGACCTTGATCGAAAGCGGGGATGTCACGACCGGCATGCGCGGCTCATCGACCAAGCAGGCCATGGTGTACAGGTTGGCGCGGTTTGGCGGGTGACGGGAGATCCTTCAAACCCACTGAAGCTGATTTTGAAGCAGGCATTGGGAATAACACCATGAGTTAAAACGGAAAAATAAAATCCTTCAAATCCTTCAATCTTTCAAGAGGACCCCTTATCCCTATACGCGTACGCGCGCGTTTAAACATTAGGAGAGAGGTACCTATTGAAATATTGAATAATTGAAAGATTATATATTATGCATACAGGACAACGACTTAGGGGCGGAAATCTTTCAAGAGCCTTCCCTGAATGTTTTGAAAGATTTGCCGGGCGGCCTCGTCGCCCTGCGCCTTACCTGACCAGACCACCCTTCGGGGCCTGGCGAGACCGCAGCCTTCACCGGCCAGCCCTCTCGCCTTGCTCATCAAATCGAAGAGGAGGTCTGCATGACCCAACCCAAACAAACCCCGCGCTGCATACTAGCGCTCGATCTGGGCACGACCACCGGCTGGGCCATCCGTGACTTTGATTGCCTGATCACCAGCGGCACCGCCAGCTTCAAGCCCGGCCGCTACGATGGCGGTGGTATGCGCTATCTGCGGTTCACCAACTGGCTAACGGAACTTGATCGGCTGTCTGGACCGATTGCAACGATCTGGTTCGAAGAAGTTCGCCGCCACGCTGGTACTGACGCAGCCCATGTTTATGGAGGCCTCATGGCCTCACTGACCAGTTGGGGCGAGCTGAGGGGCATTCCCTATGAGGGCGTGCCGGTGGGCACGATCAAGCATCACGCCACCGGCAAGGGCAACGCCAACAAGGACGCCATGATCGCCGCCGCACGGGCGCGTGGGTTCAGCCCCGCTGATGACAATGAGGCAGATGCTATCGCCATCCTGCACTGGGCCATTGAGACCCGGGGAGGTGTGGCATGAGGTTTACCCCCAAAGGCTATGGCGGACACCGCCGTGATCCCGATCAGGTCAAACGGGACGGTTGGCACGAACAGGGTGTGCTGGCTGTCAGCATCGACGATCAGCGCCTGACCTGGCCGGAACGTGAATTGGTCGAGCAATTAGGCACAAAACTCTATGGGCCACGCCCCGTTGGGGAGGTGCGCCATGGGTGAGAAAAAGACATGGACCGCCGACGATGTCGCGGATCATTTCGAAGAAGCGTTCCGCACGCTGCGCAAGCTGCCAGCGGTCAAGGCAAAGGGGTACTTCAACGCCTGGCCTGACATCGCGCGGACCAGCCGTGAGATCGCTGCGATGGAGCCGCAGCCTATGCGGGTCTGGCCGTCGGCGGCGTCGATCACACGGCTTGAGCAGACCTTCGATTGGGTGCTTTGGATTGACGAGGCCGAGCGCAGGCTGATCTGGTCTCGGGCGGCGCGTGTGCCTTGGAAGCAGATCAGCGGTGAACTTGGCGTTGACCGCACGACGGCATGGCGCAAGCACAAGCTCGCATTGACCAAGATCGCGTCGCGCCTGAATGTCTGAACGACTCCAATATGTTGCAACACTTTTGTGTTCGACACATGCAACAGTTTCGTGCTATCCGTAGGGCATAATGGGGAGAGTGCGTTGGAAGACGGCTCTCCCCGTTTTTGTTGGTGGACACTTCGCTGGCTTCTGGTTTCCAGCCAGGGGTCCAGCTGGCATCCAGCGCACTAACCCACTGAATTCGCGGGTCCTTCCTGGCCCCAAACGTATACGGGGGGGCGAGGCGCGCAATATCGCTAGTGACAGGGCTGGTTTTTTGGGAAGCCACCCCAGCGTGTATCCACCCGTGATCTGACAAAAACCACAATTAAACAAACCCTTGGAGCTGGATGCCTTCGCCGCCGCTGGACCCTTCGTGGAGTCCAAGCTGGTTGTTTGTATCCGGAGTCCAGGGGTCCACCCCATTGAGGCGAGCTGAACATTATGACCCTGAGCTTTGCCCCCGACGCAATCGAGACTTGGCCGATTGCCAAGCTCCAGCCTTATGCGAAGAACGCAAAGATGCATGGCGCGGATCAGGTCGCAAAGATCGCGGCCAGCATGGCCGAGTTTGGCTGGACCGTTCCTTGCCTGGTCGCGGACGACGGAGAATTGATCGCAGGCCACGGCCGTGTGCTTGCCGCCACACAGCTGGGGCTGCTTGAGGCCCCCGTGATCGTGCTGGGACATCTGACCGAAGCACAGCGTCGGGCCTACCGGATTGCGGACAACAAACTGACGGAACTAGGGTCCTGGGATGAAGCGTTGCTATCGGCTGAGTTGAACGACCTGCTGGCAGAGGACTACGATCTCTCGCTCATCGGCTTCGATGACGCTGAACTCGAAGCGCTGTTGGCCGGAGACGTTGATCCTGAAACAGCCTCCCGCGAGGGCGAGGACGATGTTCCCGAGGCCCCCGAGACCCCAATCAGCCGCCCTGGCGATCTCTGGTTGCTCGGCAAGCATCGGTTGCTCTGCGGTGACGCGACCGTGGCCACCGATGTCGAGCTTCTGCTCGGTGATGTGAAGCCGCAGCTGATGGTGACCGATCCGCCTTACGGCGTCGACTATGATCCCGGCTGGCGCAACAAGGCAGGAGCCGCGGCCACAAAGCGCACCGGCAAGGTGCTAAATGATGACCGCGCTGACTGGCGCGAGGCTTGGGCGCTCTTCCCTGGCGATGTGGCCTATGTCTGGCATGGCGCGCTGCATGCGACCTGATCCGCGCCATGCATCTTTGCGTTCTTCGCATAAGGCTGGAGCTTGGCAATCGGCCAAGGATCGGCTGGTGCTGAGCCGCGGTGATTATCACTGGCAGCACGAACCGTGCCTTTATGCGGTGAAGAAAACCGGCAAGGGCCACTGGGCGGGCGACCGCAAACAAACGACGCTATGGCAGATCGCGAACAAGGATCAGGACGTGGAAACCGTACACGGCACCCAGAAGCCCGTCGAATGTATGCGCCGTCCGATCCTGAACAATTCCAGTCCGGGCCAAGCTGTCTACGAGCCTTTTATGGGCTCGGGCACTACGCTAATCGCGGCGGAAACCACGGGGCGGGTCTGCTACGGGATTGAACTTAATCCGGCGTATGTCGATGTGGCTGTTCAACGGTGGCAGCAGTTTACTGGCAAGCACGCTGTTCTTGAAGGCGCCGGGACCAGTTTTGATGATCTGCGCTCAGAGCGGGGTAGCCAATGAAGCAATCCCGTCTGATGTCATTTTGTGAAGCGATTGCGAATGTCACGGTTGGCTACGGCGTCGCTGTGCTGACGCAGATCCTGATCTTCCCGATGTTTGGGCTGCACACGACGCTGGCGCAGAACTTGCAAATGGGGGCGGTCTTTACCGTCGTCAGCATCGTGCGGTCCTATGTCCTGCGGCGGGTCTTCGAGGCAATCCGGGTCCGATCAACAAAGCCGCCGCTCCAGACAAGCGACGGCTCTGTTCGCGCAAGACTCCCTTACCGCCGCGACTTCGGCGGTGCAGCGGCGCGGGATCAGTCTTCGATACGATAGACGCGTCCGCGCGCATCCACCATTTCCGAGGTGATAGCGAGGCCAAGCTTTTTCTTGAGCGCGCCGGACATGGCGCCGCGCACCGTATGCGATTGCCACTCGGTGGCAGCGGTGATCTCTTCGATGGTCGCACCTTCGGGCCGACGCAGGAGGTCAATCACGATCTGCTGCTTGGTCGGGTGCGGGGCCGTCGCGGTTGTTTTCGGTGTGGATTTCTGAGCCATAAGTGTCTCCAGTATTTGAGGATCGCGACATGCGTCCTTCTACCGAGACAGGCCCCGCGAGTGCGGGGCGTATCTTGAGGTCTGTGCAGTTCAGACCAGACCGATGTCTTTCAGACAGGCGGCTGCGTCGATCAGTTGATTGGTGGGCACCTCGATGGTGATCGTCATGCTGTCGGCGTAGGCGCGAACATAAACGCCACCGTCGTCCATCAAGGCGCATTCGATCTCGTCAAGGACTACGCTGATGCGGCTGCGATCGAATTGATCGGGCAGTTTTCGAATTGCGATACGAATTGTGCTGGTTTCCATGGCGCTTACTCCGCGTGCTCGCCTTCACTGAAGGCGCTGTCGGTGATGCGCTTCAGCAAGCTGGCGTAATGCTCAAGGGTGCCAACATGGCCCCAGTTGATTTCGTCGGGGTGGCAGTTGAAGTGCTCGTCGCTGAGGCTCTGAAGCCGGGCGAGCATGTTGTCGATCTCGGCTTTCTTGCCAAGGAAGGCGTTGATCGCAGCTTCGCGGTTCCGCGCAGCCTTCTCGGCGCGCAGTTGGTGGCGGGGTGTGGTGATCGGGTTCAGGCGGGTCATCTTGGTGGCTCCGTTGTGAGTTGCATCGTTCTCTTGAGATCACGTTCGCTCTGGTGCGGAGGCTTATCAACTACATAAGCACATGATTTTAAATGATAATCGGAGCGCGCCATGGAGGGTCTGAGCGAGCGCCAATACGCCGCCCGCGTCGGCCTCTCGCGCGGGGCAATCCAGAAGGCCAAGGCGACGGGGCGGCTGGTTCTACACGCCGATGGCAGCATTGACGCGGCAGCCAGCGATGCTCTGCGCGCGGAGGCGACCGACCCGTCCAAAACTCGCAAGGCACCGAAGCCGAAACTCAAACCGGTCCCGGAGGCGGCGGTTTCCGCCGTGGGCGAAACGTTGCGCGAACAGGGAATGGCCGCACCTCCCGTCGGCAGTGGCACCACGTTTCTGCAGGCCAAGACGGCCAATGAAGTGCTGAAGGCGCAGGAGCGCCGTCTCCGGCTGCATAAGCTGAAGGGCGAGTTGATCGACCGGGCGCGTGCTCTGTCGCTGGTGTTTCGGCTGGCGCGGCAGGAGCGTGACGTTTGGGTCAACTGGCCCGCGCGTGCGGCGG
Organism: Paracoccaceae bacterium; assembly: GCA_012103375.1. Taxonomy (NCBI): domain Bacteria; kingdom Pseudomonadati; phylum Pseudomonadota; class Alphaproteobacteria; order Rhodobacterales; family Paracoccaceae; species Paracoccaceae bacterium. The sequence goes on along the minus strand of WLWX01000002.1, from coordinate 1,465 downwards.
CGTTGATGGCGGCCGATCTGGGTGTGGAGCCCGCCGCGATGCAGAAGATTCTGGAGAAACATGTCCGTGCCCAGCTCGACGATCTTGCCGAGGTCAAACCCGATCTCCGGTGAGGACGACTTCGACGGCGCGGTGGAAATCCTGCGCGCCTGGGGCGCAGGCCTCACGCCGGATCCGGACCTGACGGTTTCGGAATGGGCAGATCGGCACAGGATGTTGTCAGGGCGTGCCTCGGCCGAACCGGGCCGGTATCGCACGGCGCGCACGCCTTACATGGGCGAAATCATGGACCGGCTGTCGCCCGGCGACCCGACACAGCGGATCGTGTTCATGAAGGCGGCGCAGGTCGGCGCGACCGAGGCCGGCAACAACTGGATTGGGTTCGCTATCCACCAAGCGCCGGGGCCGATGCTGGCCGTCCAGCCGACGGTGGAACTGGCGAAACGGAACTCGAGGCAACGGATTGATCCACTGATTGATGAAAGTCCGGAACTGCGGGAACGGGTAAAACCGGCCCGGTCGCGCGACGCGGGCAATACGATGCTGTCCAAGGAATTCGCGGGCGGTATCCTGATCATGACCGGGGCAAACTCGGCCGTGGGGCTGCGCTCGACCCCGGCGCGCTACATTTTCCTCGACGAGGTCGATGCCTATCCGGCGTCCGCCGACGATGAGGGTGATCCGGTTACGCTAGCGGAAGCGCGTTCGCTGACCTTCGCCCACCGGCGCAAGGTGTTCTTGGTCTCAACCCCGACCATTCGCGGGATGAGCCGGATTGAACGGGACTATGAGGCCAGTGATCAGCGCCGGTTTTTCGTCCCATGCCCGCATTGTGGCGCGATGCAGTGGCTTAAATTCGAACGACTGCGCTGGCAGAAGGGACAGCCGGAAACGGCGGAATATCATTGTGAGGACTGTGAGACGCCCATCGCGGACCACAACAAGACGGCCATGCTGGAGGCTGGCGAATGGCGACCGACCGCCACGGCGGCCGATCCCAACACGGTCGGCTACCACCTCTCCGCGCTCTATTCACCCATCGGCTGGCTCAGCTGGGAGCGGATCGTGCGGGCGTGGGATGCGGCGCAAGGATCGGACGAAGCGATCAAGGCCTTCCGCAACACGATCCTCGGCGAGACCTGGGTCGAAACCGGCGAAGCGCCGGATTGGCAGCGGCTCTACGACCGGCGCGAGCACTGGAAACCGGGCATTGTGCCTGCGGGCGGGCTGTTCCTGACCGCTGGGGCCGACGTCCAGAAAGACCGGATCGAAGTCGATGTCTGGGCCTGGGGCCGTGGGCTGGAAAGCTGGCTGCTCGATCACATCGTGATCGAGGGCGGCCCCGACCGGCATGAGGCCTGGGGCGACCTGACCGAACTGCTCGGCCGGACGTGGCCGCACGAGCGTGGCGCGCATCTGAAGATCGCGCGGCTTGCCATCGACACTGGCTATGAGGCCCCGGCGG